>NZ_LR792633.1 GCF_902827225.1 Methanocaldococcus lauensis
AAAGCAACTTTAACGACAATAGCAACTAATAAGGTCAATCCCGCTCCAAGAAACAATTTATACAAATCAAAAATTGTATTGTAAAGTAACTTCCTTTTTTCAAATTCTTTCTCATTGTTATTCATGTATAGACACCACGATTGATTCTTAATAATACATTTGTGGCTTTTTTTCTATTTTTCTAAGAGGATATTTAAACCTATATATTATTGTCCAGAAATTTTTAACCGAAGGTAATCAAATGGCAGTTTGATTACTTTTATACTCGAATATTCCTCCCTTGCTAAAAATCCTTATTTTTTTATTTAGGGGATTTTAATCAGATATTTTTAGATTTTAAGAGATTTTATTACTTTATTTTTATCTTCAATTTTTCCTGATAGTTAGGCTAATAATAAAAATTTTAAAGATTTTAAAGACAATAAACAAAAATAGAAAAATATAAATAAAAGTTCGGAGGTATATTTATATAATAGCAGTTATTGACCCTTCGAAATATAACCTATATAAAAAGAAGCATAATAAGGTAATTTCGGGAATTTATCTCTTCAAATTGTGTCCGTGTATAAAATTAGACCCCAAAGGGGATTTGTAGGAAAAATATTATAACTTTGAGATTTAACGATAAGAAAAATAGATAAATGATATTAAGCGATTTTCTAAAAAAATTTTTTAGAAACTTAAGTTGGTGTATGATAGTAATACTTTTTTTCAAATAGTTATGAATTTGCTTAAACAAAAAATAGGGATGAGGCTTTAATCTCCAACTTTGGTTAGAAATTTCTGGACACTCTTCTATTTTTTGTAGGGCAGTATTAACTTACATACCTGACTTATTTTTATCATCCAGTTATGTGGTTCCATTTGATTATATAGAATTATAAATTTAAATGTTTGGATGTTTTCGAATAAAAAAACTTACCTGCTTTTATTTAACTTTTTAACTTTTTAAAATGTATTTTTTTGTATGCAAAAGTAATACTTAAGTTTATATACTCGCAATTTCCATAGTTTTGTATATTGTGGGAAAGGTAGGGGGTGCCTCTAAGAGGTCAGCCCCCTACCCCCAACAAAAAAAGAATTTAATAACTCAAGGGGGTGAGCTCAATGAAAATTTATATAGAGGACAGTATAAAAAATTTACCCATAAAGAAATACACAAAAGAGGAGTTAGAAGATGTAAATAAAATAAAGTTAGAGGCTTTAGAAAAATACCACAACGCTAATTTGTTTGTTTGGTTGGCAAAGGGATTTAAAGGCAAAGATGAAGAGGATGCTAAAGCACCAGTAGTATTATGGTTAAATAAAAAAGATTTATCGAGTAAAGATTTAAAACTCTTAAAATCATTGGGTTATGATGTTAATCAAGATAAAATAAAAATTACACAAGGAATTATTAAAAAGTTAGCCGAAAAAAGATATTTAGCATTACCTAAGTTTATTTTCAATGCACTATATAGAGAGTTGGAACATAATCCAGAATACAATATTGCAGTTATGCCTATTGGTGAAGTTGTTGCCTATGACTTAGATAGTGATGACTATTTTAAGATATTTGCACAAGCTTATAAGGAAGTATTTGGAGAGGATGTTTTAAAATCTACCTTCGTTGAGAAAACTAAACAAGGATACCACATTTTTTTAAGATTAATCGATTTTATCCCAGAAGGTAGGAGTATAGAGTTTATACCTAAGACAGAGGGTAAGGAGTTTGCCAGATACTACAACGGTAGGTATGAGGTAGTTTATCCATCCATAAGGGTAGTAGATGTTACAGAGTTGGAAGGGACACCTTACACTAAAATATCAGATAAGGAACTTTACGAATTGAAAACAATAACCTTAGAGGAATTAAAAAAGTTAGAAGTTAAAATTGTTGAATTGTTAGAAAAAAATGGCTATAAAGTTAGAAATGAAATTAAAAGAATGTTAGGAATTGCTACAGAGGATAAACTGCAATTGGAGAAGTTAGAAACTGCCAACACTAAGGCCACAAAAGTAATGGATATACCAAAAAGTAGAGAAGATTTACTAAATGCAATTTTAGAAGAGGTTAAAAAGGTAGATGTAGAGAAAGGAGAAAGAAGCGATTGGATATTTGCATTAACACTATTGTTTAAATGGTGTGGATTGAATTATGAAGAGGCCTTTAACATATTGAACACATTAAAAGGAATAAACACAAAATTGGAGGATAGTAGCCATAACTTAGACTGGTATAAAACCTATGAATGGGATGCTGTAGAAAATGTTAATTTGGCTGGAATTATAGGAGCTTTTGAAAGTTGCCCAAAAATTGACAAAACAAACATTTTAAACATCTTAGAGAGCTACAAAGAAAAAGGAGGAGTTATTTACAATAAAGAGTTTTACAGAGAAGTTAAAGAAGTGTATAAAAACGGTAGGAAAGTAATTAAAAGCATATACTATATGGTTATAGAGAGGGAAAAAAGACACTATGTTTTTAAATTCAACATCTACAAAATTATTATTGATTTGAATAAGAAAAAGGAATTAATGAGCGAAGGATTTGAGGAAAAAGAGGCATTAGAAGAAGCAACAACCAAAATGATTATTGAATATCCAATATTCAAAATAATGGACCTAAAACAGTTTGAGGATGTCGTTTTAAATAAAAAGTATGTGGTAGTTAGAGGGCTAACCACAATTAGAAATAATAACATAAAAAATGAGTTTGAGCTTAGATTTGAGGATATAACAGGATTATTAAACTATGTTTCAACGGATGCCACAAAAGAAGTTATTAAGAAGGTTAAACCTGCATTAGATGCTTTAATCGATGCTATAGAATGGTTTGCCAATTCCAGAAATTATGAGAGTAGTTGCTTGTTTAGAATTTTAGAAAAAGATGGTAAGTTATACATCCCTAAGGTTGAGCATCATCCAACACTACACCAATATGAGAGTTATCCAACTCCAGAAGAATACTATAAAATGCTAATGGAATCAACCTATACAGAAGAGGAGAAAAAGCAACTATTAGAGGCTTTATATAAACTAAATAAACCACACAACATTTTAGTTATGGCCTACTTCCTAAGCAGTTTGTTGGTTGGAGTTATCCCCTACGAAAATACACCCTACCTAATTTTGTATGGTAAGAGTAGTAAGGGTAAGTCAAAAACTGCCAGATTGTTTAACTTCGTAGATGTAAAAACTGACAACCTTACAAGTTATCAATACAAGGTTTATGCTAATGGTTGGGGTTGTGGCTATGGCCTATTGGATGAGTGTAAGGAGTTAAGGAATGATGTTATTCAATTGTTAAAGGAAAATGCTACAAGCTATATGTATATCAAAAAACACGGGCAGAAGTATAAGCACATCTATAAATTATGTGGAGTTATAACTTGCAACGATATTTTTGACTTAAAAACAAATAATCCAGATGATTTGGCTGGATTTTTGAGAAGACAACTAACCTATAAGGTTAGGGATGAAGACATAATAAAAGGTATTGGAAAGGATATTAAATTTTTACATAAGAATAGGTTAAAACTACAAAAAATCTTTATTGATTGGCTTTTAAATCAAAATCCAGAGGAATTAAGAGAAGCGTATGAGGATATAGAAGAGGATGAGCAATATAAGTTTATCTACTTTGGCTTAGGGTTGTTGTTTAAGTTTTGGGCTGATAATGGTTTTGAAGTAGATAAAGAATACTACAGACAAATATTAGGGTTGTTGAAAGATGGAGAGCAACAATTTAAGAAGGATGTAATGAACGATGAGGGAATTATTGAAATACTACGCGGTGTAATATATGGGGAATTACTAGAACTAGTAAAATCCCTCCCAAAAGGAGATAAAAAAGTGAGTGTTGAGGACTTAGAGGATTGGGATATATTAAATGCTTATGCAGTTGAGTTAATTAAAAAAGAAGGTTATACAATCTACAGAACTAAAAAAGATGAGATTTTAAGATTAGCAATACAACAAAGAGGGTTGATAAAATTATTGAGTGTATTAAAAAAGAAGTTTAAAATGAACTATCCAGACAAGATAAACTTAGATTGGTTTGCAAACAAATTAAAAGAGGACAATCCAGAGTATAATATCGAAATAAAACAAATTAAAATAAATGGTAAAAAAATTAAAAATTGTTTAGTAATAGAAATACCAGAAGAAGATGACACTAAGGAATTAAAAGAGAAGATTATAAAATTATTGTTAAAAGCAGGAACAAGGGGAATGACTACAATACAAATTGCGGAGGAATTAGGACTAAGTGAAGAAGAAGCTGAAGAGATATTAAAAGAACTACACAAAAAAGGGGAGATTGATAACCCAAGACCGGGTATTTGGATTGCTTACTAATCCAAAATAAGCATTATTTTTTTTTCAAAATTAATTAAATTTATTTATACAAATGTATGAGTAAGGGAACCTTGGGGAACCTTAGGGAACCTTTACAGGGTTCCCTAAAGAAGCACAATTTATTTTTTTTTTTTTATTTTATTATTTATTTATTCTTTTTTATATAAGGGAACCTAGGGAACCCATTCTGTATATTGTATATATTTTACAAAGGTTGAGTATTATTACTTTACATTCACATTCTTTAATGTATATTACAATTTACATTAATTATAAAAAATGGTATAGAGAGAACAAAAAAAGGTTCCCTTGGAAAAAAAGCAATTTTATGATGTTTTAAGGGAAAAAAGGTTTTTAAATTCCTCTGTTAGGGAACCCTAAAAAGGTTCCCTTGAAGGTTCCCTTACTCATACCACTATATATTTAAATTATATATGTTCATATTAAATCATACTCATTATTTTAGATGTATAAATTAAAATTTTCTTAATTTGTGGTGTTTTTCATATAGCACTATAAAAAAAGTTATATCGTATGGTTGCCATACACAACAATAAAAAAATAAGAGGTTGATTCTTATGGAATTAGATACATTTACAATAGTGTATATTGTGGTGGTAATAACCCTTATGATATTTACAACAGTATTTGGAATATGGTTTTGGAAGTATAAGAAAAAGATAATCCAATCATAGAGTTTTGTAAATTTGGTGTAATGCACCACCAAATATTAATGTAGTGTATGCCATATATACAATGTCTAATAGCACTAATCCTAAACCATTTATAGGATTACCTTCGGAG